>NZ_JAMYOX010000003.1:0-2500 GCF_040320025.1 Mesorhizobium sp. M0808 | reverse complement strand
GGGAACCACGTTAATATTCGTGGGCCTGGAGGAAGTGACGGATCATTGAGGTAGTCCAATCTTATCGGATTGAAAGGGCTGCTGCGTGGTTCCAGGAAATAGCTCCTCCTTATAGACCGTACCCGAAACCGACACTGGTGGACTGGTAGAGTATACCAAGGCGCTTGAGAGAACTATGCTGAAGGAACTCGGCAAATTGCACGCGTAACTTCGGAAGAAGCGTGACCCTTTCATGCGCAAGCATGGGAGGGTGGCACAGACCAGGGGGTAGCGACTGTTTATCAAAAACACAGGGCTCTGCGAAGTCGCAAGACGACGTATAGGGTCTGACGCCTGCCCGGTGCTGGAAGGTTAAGAGGAGGGGTGCAAGCTCTGAATCGAAGCCCCAGTAAACGGCGGCCGTAACTATAACGGTCCTAAGGTAGCGAAATTCCTTGTCGGGTAAGTTCCGACCTGCACGAATGGCGTAACGACTTCCCCGCTGTCTCCAGCATAGACTCAGTGAAATTGAATTCCCCGTGAAGATGCGGGGTTCCTGCGGTTAGACGGAAAGACCCCGTGCACCTTTACTATAGCTTTACATTGGCATTCGTAGTGGCATGTGTAGGATAGGTGGTAGGCTTTGAAACCTGGGCGCCAGCTCAGGTGGAGCCACCCTTGAAATACCACCCTTATCACTATGGATGTCTAACCGCGGCCCGTTATCCGGGTCCGGGACAATGTATGGTGGGTAGTTTGACTGGGGCGGTCGCCTCCTAAAGAGTAACGGAGGCGCGCGATGGTGGGCTCAGAACGGTCGGAAATCGTTCGCTGAGTGCAATGGCATAAGCCTGCCTGACTGCGAGACTGACAAGTCGAGCAGAGACGAAAGTCGGTCATAGTGATCCGGTGGTCCCGCGTGGAAGGGCCATCGCTCAACGGATAAAAGGTACGCCGGGGATAACAGGCTGATGACCCCCAAGAGTCCATATCGACGGGGTTGTTTGGCACCTCGATGTCGACTCATCGCATCCTGGGGCTGGAGCAGGTCCCAAGGGTATGGCTGTTCGCCATTTAAAGCGGTACGTGAGTTGGGTTCAGAACGTCGTGAGACAGTTCGGTCCCTATCTGCCGTGGGTGTAGGAATATTGAAAGGATCTGTCCCTAGTACGAGAGGACCGGGATGGACGGATCTCTGGTGGACCTGTTGTGGCGCCAGCCGCATAGCAGGGTAGCTATATCCGGACGGGATAACCGCTGAAGGCATCTAAGCGGGAAACCCACCTTAAAACGAGTATTCCCTGAGAACCGTGGAAGACGACCACGTTGATAGGCCGGGTGTGGAAGAGCGGCAACGCTTGAAGCTTACCGGTACTAATAGTTCGATCGGCTTGATCGTTCTCATTCCTAATGCCCATTTCTGGTGACAATCCTTGGATTGCGCCGAGATGGATGGCACAGAAAACAGCTTCTCGAGCAACGTGCGTTTTGCCGACCTGGTGGTTATGGCGGAGCGGCTGCACCCGATCCCATTCCGAACTCGGCCGTGAAACGCTCCAGCGCTGATGGTACTTCGTCTCAAGACGCGGGAGAGTAGGTCGCTGCCAGGTCTGCCAAGCGCACGTTGTTTAATCTTCTCCTTACGAACAGGCCCGCCAACGGGATATCGGGCCGCGTAAGCGGCCCTTTCATTTGGCGGAAGCTTGAATCCGGTGAGCCAAGGCTTACCTTTAGGGTTGACGCGGGGTGGAGCAGCCCGGTAGCTCGTCAGGCTCATAACCTGAAGGTCACAGGTTCAAATCCTGTCCCCGCAACCAAATACGAAAACGGCCCGCCTTGTGCGGGCCGTTTTCGTATTGCTGGGCGATTGTTTCGATCCCCGTCAGGCCTCGCATGAAGCCGACACCCGGGACACCGAGACAGATCCTGCCCCCCCACCAAAATCCTTGCAATGCAAGCATCAAACCCCGGTAGCCTTAGTAAGCGCGTAGCTGATGCCGTTTAGCGCTGGTAGTTCCAAGGCATGAGCGCCTCGATATCGCTGTTTCGCCAGCCATTGGCGATGCGCTCGAGGGTCTGGGTGAGCCAGGCGTACGGATCGACCTGATTCATCTTGGCGGTGGTCAGCAGCGTGGCGATGGTGGCCCATGTCCGTCCACCGCCGTCGCTGCCAGCGAAGAGGCTGTTCTTTCGGGTAATTGTCTGTGGCCTGATCGCGCGCTCGACGGTGTTGGAGTCGATTTCGATGCGGCCGTCGGTGAGGAAGCGCTCCAGCGCGGCACGCCGGCCGAGCGCATAGCGGATCGCCTCGGCGGGCTTCGATTTTCCCGACAGCTTCGGCAGCTCCTTTTCCCACAGCGCAAAGAGAGCGGCAACGACGGCGGCGGATTTCTCCTGACGCGCAGCTATCCGAACTACCGGGTCCTGGCCGCGCACGGCCTCCTCGGCGGCCCACAGCGGGGCCATCTGCGCCACCGTCTGCGAGGCAATAACGGAGGAGCCTGCGGCATGCAGTTCGTAG